>NZ_CP074353.1:0-41462 GCF_025914095.1 Siccibacter colletis
CGGGTCAGGCTCAGATGGTTTTTGTGTATTGTGCAATACATTTTCCTCTGTACCCTTCGCGCCACTCTCACGTTGTGTATTGTGCAATACACTATCTTCACTACCCGGCTTACTATCATGTGTATTGTGCAATACACTTTTCCGGTTTTGCCGCGCTCTATACAGTGCCATCTCAAGCCCTTTGGCCGTCACCGAAAAGCTGTATTCGCTGCCGAGGATTTCAGCAATTTCCTGCCGTGTAATTCCTCTGTCCAGCCAGTTCTCGATTTCATCCAGGCGCAATCTGACAGCAGCCGATAAGTTGCGGGGTTTCAGATCAGCAGCTTTATTCATAACCCCTCCGTTGTATGAAGCTGACTCTACAGCACCGATAAACACGGGTCAACGTTATTTTGTAGTTTATCTGTAGTTTTTGAGTAGTCTGTCACGTAATTATGTAGTTTAGTTGTAGTCTTACTGTAGTTTTTAGCTATGTAAGATACTTGATGCTTGTAGTCTATCTGTAGTTTCTCCGTAGTTTCTGGCTACTCAGATGGTCATGCGAGCATGACCATCAAAGAATAGGACGCTTTTTAGCCAGTTAGCCCTTAACCTACGGAGATCGCTCCTACCAAAAAAGATGATTTTTTATCCCTTAACCTGCTATACACCTAACGCAGCGTGATAAATCACGCTATCCAAATGATTTTAAAAGATAAAAACACTAAACAAGATTTGCCGCGTAATATCATGGTATTACTTTTATTAATTAAGTTACTGAAATTACAGTGATTTGATTTATTACTTTGGTAATACTATGATTGCACCGTACTGGATACCCCTATTTCCGTTTAAAAAATGCACAAAGTGAGGGCTTGATGCCAACCATTACAGCAAAAGTATCAGATGAACTTTTGGCCTATATAGACCGGGTTTCTGGCGGGAACCGGTCAGAGTATCTGCGTCGTTGTCTTGAAGCTGGGCCAGGAGATCGAGAGTCTGGTTTGAAAATCGTGGCCGACCAGCTGGGCGACGTGAACCGAAAACTTGATTACCTTTTTGACCGCGTTTCAGATGCTGATTTTGGATCTCTACGTGACGAGTTGAAGGCGATAACCGAAACGCTATCTGGCGTAAAATTCCCACCGGCAGGCCAGATGATGTTGCATGAATCACTTGCTGTTGAAACGCTGATCCTCCTTCGCTCGATAGCGGAACCGGGTAAAACCAAAGCAGCGAAAGCTGAAGTAGAACGTAACGGCTACAAAGTCTGGGAACCTAAAAAGGAGCGTTAAAATGGACGAAAGAGAAAGAGGATTAGCTTTTTTATTTGCAATCACGCTGCCGCCAATAATGGTATGGTTTTTAGTTGCAAAATTTACCTATGGCATTGACCCTTCAACTGCTAAATATCTTGTGCCGTATTTAGTCAAAAACACCTTTTCATTATGGCCCTTGTGGTCTGCTTTAATAGCTGGATGGATTATTGGTATTGCCGGGCTTGTTGCTTTTATTCTCTATGATAAAAGCCGTGTGTTTAAAGGTGAGAGATTTAAAAAGATTTATCGCGGAACAGAGCTTGTTCGCGCCAGAACGCTTGCTGATAAAACTCGTCAAAGAGGCGTTAGTCAATTGACAGTTGCTAATATTCCAATTCCTGTTGAAGCAGAGAATTTACATTTCTCAATTGCCGGTACAACTGGTACAGGTAAAACCACAATATTTAATGAGCTGTTATTTAAAAGCATAAAGAGGGGCGGAAAAAATATCGTTTTAGATCCCAATGGTGGATTCTTGAAGAATTTTTACCGACCCGGCGATGCTATTTTAAATGCCTATGATAAACGAACAGAAGGCTGGGTGTTTTTCAATGAAATTCGTCGTTCATATGACTATGAGCGCCTTGTTAACTCTATTGTTCAGGAAAGTCCTGATATGGCAACTGAAGAATGGTTCGGCTATGGTCGCCTTATCTTTAGCGAGGTTTCCAAAAAGCTACATAGCCTTTACAGTACAGTCACTATGGAGGAAGTAATTCACTGGGCCTGTAATGTAGACCAGAAAAAATTAAAGGAGTTTCTAACTGGCACACCTGCTGAAGCTATTTTCTCTGGCTCAGAAAAAGCTGTTGGTAGCGCGCGCTTTGTTCTCAGTAAGAATCTTGCACCACATTTAAAAATGCCGGAAGGTAATTTTTCCTTGCGCGACTGGCTTGATGATGGAAAACCGGGAACCTTATTTATCACATGGCAGGAGGAAATGAAAAAGTCACTGAACCCGCTTATTTCGTGCTGGCTGGATTCGATTTTTTCTATCGTCCTGGGTATGGGAGAAAAAGATGGCCGCATTAATGTATTTATTGACGAGCTTGAATCACTCCAGTATCTGCCAAACCTCAATGATGCGCTGACCAAAGGGCGTAAAAGTGGTCTTTGTGTTTTTGCAGGCTATCAGACCTTTTCCCAGCTGGTTAAAGTTTACGGCCGTGATATGGCCCAAACTATCCTGGCTAACCTTCGTTCTAACATTGTGCTGGGCGGCAGCCGTCTCGGAGAAGATACGCTTGATCATATGTCTCGCTCGCTCGGTGAGATAGAAGGCGAAGTTGAGCGCAAAGAATCTGATCCACAAAAACCCTGGATTATCCGAAAACGACGCGATGTTAAAGTTGTTCGCGCAGTTACGCCTACAGAAATTTCCATGTTGCCAAACCTCACAGGCTATCTGGCGCTTCCTGGTGATACGCCCGTCGCTAAGTTCAAGGCTAAATACATTAAATACCAGCGTAAAAACCCCGTTGCTGGCATTGAACAGAGGGAAATCTGATGCTTGATATAACCACCATTACACGTCAGAACGTCACTAGCGTTGTGGGCTATTACTCTGATGCAAAGGATGATTATTACAGCAAGGATTCATCATTTACGTCCTGGCAAGGAACCGGAGCTGAAGCGCTCGGCTTATCCGGGGACGTTGAATCAGCACGCTTTAAAGAGCTGCTTGTCGGTGAGATTGATACCTTCACGCAGATGCAGCGGCACGTTGGTGATGCCAAAAAGGAACGTCTGGGCTATGACCTGACGTTTTCAGCCCCTAAAGGGGTATCCATGCAGGCGCTGATCCACGGTGATAAAACCATTATCGAGGCACATGAAAAAGCCGTAGCCGCCGCCGTGCGCGAGGCTGAAAAACTTGCTCAGGCTCGGACGACTCATAAGGGTAAATCAGTTACGCAGAACACTAACAATCTCGTTGTGGCAACGTTTCGTCACGAAACGTCCAGGGCGCTTGACCCGGATCTGCACACCCATGCTTTTGTTATGAACATGACCCAGCGCGAGGACGGCCAGTGGCGCGCGCTTAAAAATGACGAGTTGTTGCGTAACAAAATGCACCTGGGCGATGTGTACAAACAGGAGCTGGCGCTGGAGCTGACTAAAGCCGGTTATGAGCTGCGTTATAACAGCAAAAATAACACGTTCGATATGGCCCATTTTTCAGACGAACAGATCCGCGGCTTTTCCCGCCGGTCAGAGCAAATAGAGAAAGGACTTGCTGAAATGGGCCTGACGCGGGAAACCGCCGATGCGCAGACGAAAAGCCGCGTCTCGATGGCAACGCGTGAAAAGAAAACGGAGCATTCCAGGGAAGAGATTCATCAGGAGTGGGCCAGCCGCGCAAAAACCCTCGGCATTGATTTTGATAATCGGGAATGGCAGGGGCATGGCAAGCCCCATGAAGCTGATATTGCGCGCAACACGGCCCCGGATTTTACTAGCCCGCAAGTTAAAGCCGACCGGGCTATTCAATTTGCGGTTAAGTCTTTGTCGGAGCGTGATGCCAGCTTTGAACGCCAGAAGCTGATTCAGATCGCGAATAAACAGGTGCTGGGCCATGCCTCAATGGCCGATGTTGAAAAAGCGTACCTGAAGGCCGTACAGAAGGGCGCCATCATCGAGGGCGAAGCACGGTATCAATCAACGCTGAAGGTTGGTGCTTCCGTTATGGCCGAGACTCTGACGCGTAAAGAGTGGATCGACTCGCTGACAAATAGCGGGATGCGCGCGGATAAAGCCCGTTTTGCAGTAGATGAAGGAATCAAAAACGGCAGGCTTAAAAAAACCAGCCATCGCGTCACTACCGTGGAGGGTATCCGCCTTGAGCGTACCATTCTTACTATCGAATCACGCGGCCGGGGGCAGATGCCGCGCCAGCTGACCGCAGAGATTGCGGCCCAGCTGCTCGCCGGGAAAACCCTCAAACCTGAACAGATGCGCGCGGTTACAGAAATTGTAACCAGCAAAGATCGCTTTGTTGCCGCACACGGTTACGCCGGTACTGGTAAAAGTTACATGACAATGGCAGCAAAGGAGCTGCTGGAGTCACAAGGGCTGAAGGTAACGGCGCTGGCCCCCTATGGGACACAGAAAAAAGCGCTTGAAGATGATGGATTACCGGCCCGCACCGTTGCCGCTTTCCTGAAGTCAAAGGATAAAAAGCTGGATGAAAAATCAGTCGTGTTTATTGATGAAGCTGGGGTTATTCCCGCCCGGCAGATGAAACAACTGATGGAGGTTATCGAGAAGCATAACGCGCGCGCGGTATTCCTGGGGGATACGTCACAGACGAAAGCGGTGGAAGCCGGTAAGCCCTTTGAGCAGCTGATCAAAGCAGGTATGCAGACCAGCTACATGAAAGACATTCAGCGCCAGAAGAATGAGGTTTTGCTTGAAGCGGTTAAATATGCCGCTGAAGGTAATGCGGCGCGCGCCCTGAAAAATATTACCGGCGTGAACGAGCTGAAGGACGAGGCGCCCCGACTCGCCAAACTTGCCGATCGCTACCTGGCTCTTTCCTCAGAACAGCAGGATGCCACCCTGATAATCTCCGGGACAAACGCCTCACGCAAGACCCTGAATGACTACATCCGGGGCAACCTGGGGCTTGCCGGAACCGGCGCAACTTTCACACTACTAGACCGCGTGGACTCAACACAGGCGGAGCGCCGCGACAGCCGTTATTTCAGTAAAGATCAAATTATTATCCCCGAACAGGATTACAAAAATGGTATGAAGCGTGGCGAGTCATACCGCGTTCTTGATACCGGGCCGGGCAATAAATTAACGGTTGAAAGCAGCAGCGGTGAGCAGATCGCTTTCAGCCCGCGCACACACACCAAACTGTCTGTATACCAGGCCGTCAGCGCCGAGCTGGCGCCGGGTGATAAGGTCATGGTGACACGTAACGATAAAACGCTGGACGTTGCCAACGGCGACCGCTTCACGGTGAAAACTGTGGAAGGCGAAAAACTGACCCTTGAGGACAAAAAAGGGCGCACGGTCGAGCTGGACAAAAGCCAGGCTTCTTATCTGTCCTATGCCTATGCAACCACCGTCCACAAATCCCAGGGGCTTACCTGTGATCGCGTGTTATTCAACATAGATACCAAATCACTTACCACATCTAAGGACGTTTTTTATGTGGGGATTTCGCGCGCGCGTCATGAAGTGGAAATTTTTACCGACGACAAAAAATCACTGGCATCGAGCGTAAGCCGCGACAGCCCCAAAACAACGGCCGCAGAAATAGACCGCTTCTTTGGGCTTGAGGCGAGGTTTAAGGATATTGGCCGCGACACCACTTTAGAAACCCGATCAGCTGAAAAAGGACTGACAGAAGTCATGGGGGAGAGCATGGCGTTTAACCAGAAACCTGATGAACACAACATGACGAGCGGATCTGATTATCAGCCAGTAAACAACGCAGAGGACGCCTTTCATCTTAAACAAAATCCAATGGATGATTCCGTTGGTCTGCGGCGCCATGAAGCGCATCACAATGACGCCGAGCTAGCCCATGATTATGCGGCCGCCGACGATCAGCAGTGGAGCGAGCAGGATTACGCGGATTATGAGCATTATGCCGAAGCAGCAGAATACGACTTTGACAGCAGCATTTACGAGGATTATGCCATGCCGCAGACGTCTCAGGCCGAACAGCGCCAAGCCGGAAAAGAACACTCCCATGAGCATGAGCATGAAGAAGGGGGCCATGAAATCTGATGGTGCAGGCAGACAAACGAAAGCAGGATAAGCTGAAGTTCGACCGGGTAATTAATCTGGCGCGCAGACTGCCGCAACCGGCGATCCATGACTTACTGCGCGCGCTGATACTGCCTATTCAGGCCGATTATTTGCTGGCCGTTGGCATAGAAGGCCAGGACGCGCGCCCGGACATGAACGAACGCGAGTTATTCTTTAGTAAAATCATCTGGGCGATGGATTACACGCACATGAAATCACTCAGGCTTGCTGCTGAAGATTTCCCCCTGGCGCTTGCGACGTCCAAGATCCTGCCGTGGCCGTGGAGTGAATCACGGTACAGGAGTGCATTAGCTGATATAGGCAGCGCTAAGGGCAATACGTGGATGCAGGACATGAACCACAGCGTTATTTTGTGGTTGCCCTGGCGGATAGGCTTTGTACGGGGAGGGAACCATTCTATTGCCAGCGGCATTCTGGCCGGTGAGGGCGAGGTAATACCTGATACGGTTTATGATATGCGGTATCTGCTCGACATTATCAGCACTGACGGTTACTACTGGTACATAAGGGGTAAGATCTGCGAGAGAGTGAGCGACTACCGCACTGCCGCCTTTTTTGAGATTGGCCGTCTGCTTGAATCGTAATTCCTTCAAAATATCTCAACAAAATCTTCTGATGCCTGTTTTATCTATCTTACTGAATTTTCTGTTTTTCCGTTTTTGCCGGCGCCGCGCCGGCAACGTTGGCCAGCTGCACTGGCCGCAATGCTGAGATCAGTTTCTTTGAACAAAAAAAACCGCCTTTCGGCGGTCAATATTCAGTAGCTGGAACGGTAGTCACGCCCACGATTCCAGCGGTCTTGCCAGTGTTCGAGGAAGGATTCAGCGAGCTTAGGCATGTTCCAGATCACCACCGCATTCTCTGAGTTTTTCGTTTCCGCAGCTTTACTGAAATTAAAGCTGCCGGTTTCAACGGTCACATTATCCACGATAATCACTTTGTCATGCTGGATAGGAAAATCACCGTCTGTACGCAAAGGAATACCGCTATTAACTATGTAGTTCATGGCCGCTATGCTGGCGCGTCCTTTGTTGCCCCTTTCATCAACCACAATCTTCACATCAACTCCGCGTTTTTTTGCTGCTACCAGCGCCTTCATAATATCCGGGGCGGTAAAGGAGTAGGCCATCATTCGTATAGAGGTTTTTGCAGAATCAATGGCGCTAAGGACTAGAACGCGGGCGCTCCCTTCAGGCGAGTAGCCAACCTGAACAGATGGTTCCACCGCAAAGGCGGGCAGGGGGGCGATAAACGTTACGGCCAGAAGCCAGGTAGCTAAATTCTTCATTACAGGCTCCCATTCACACACTGCATTTTATATTCAGGGTCGAAGTAGATTTCTTTTATTTTTCGCTTTTCCATATGCACAACAACGTCAATGGTGGAGTAGAGCATTCGCATAATATCGCTCATATCCAGCATTCGGCCGATAGGTGTCGCTTTGATAAGCAGGCCAATGCGGTTAAAGGCATCACGCGCAGAGTTAGCGTGTGTTGACATAACACCGCCCGGATGGCCGGTATTAAGCGCTTTAAGGTAATCCCACGCCGCATCATCCCTAAGCTCGGTCATGATGATACGGCCCGGCGTCAGACGCATACAGGCTCTCAGGGCATCGGTAGCGCTGACCCTGCCTATCTTGCCTGCATCGCCGTACATCATATAAACGGCCTCGACAACGTGATCGACCGTTACTTCATGAACATCCTCTAAAATGACAACGCGCTCGTCTTTATGTAGTGCTTTTAACAGCGCGCGCGTGAGTACGGTTTTCCCTGACCCGGTTTCACCACAGATCACAATGGTGCGTTTTTTCTCAACCGCCATTTGCAGGAACGTGGGCCATTTTTCGCTGCTGTGCAGTTCTTTAAGGATAAAATCATCTTCAGTAAGGCTCTGCTTGCTACCGGTAATTTTCCGGCAGTCACTGAAAATGCCTTCGTTGGTCAGCTGTTCCAGATTTTTATCAGCGGCCAAATCCTTACGAAACGCTACAGCCGTAGTACCATCAATCACCGCAGGGGGCAGACAGATAACGCCCCTGATCCCGCCAGGCAGAATCACGTCATTAATTGCCTGCATTGTCAGCTTGTTGCTGCTTACTAACGATTTAGCAAGGTTACGGATAAAGTCTGCGGTAATCGCCTTGTTTTGCACAACTCTGCGGCCACTGAACGTATCGCAGATAACTTCCTGAAAACGGTTAATGCGAATTTCAAAAACGCTAGGATCTTCTAAATACTCGCGCAGTGGGCCAAGTTGATAGAAAGCTGCATTGGTCATGATCACTCCTGAAGAAAAACGGGCGCTTAGCGCCCGATTTTTTAATTGTCTGCGAGCGTATAAACGCTGCTGAAATCGAGGTCGCGGGCAACAAAAATGCTTACAGCATCACCCTGCTGATCGTAGAGGGTAGGGGGGATGGACATGTAAGAGCGAAGCGCTTCAGATGCCAGCTGCTCACCGCTGTTTTCTGTGCTGTTGTACTGAATGTTATTGCTCTGCGTCTGGTTAACCAACGCAGTTAGCGTGTCAGAGAACAACGAAATCATGATCGCACCACGCAGGCGCTCCCACATATGGGTATCCACCTGGCCCGGAATCCCCGCGCTGCCGAGTGAGTTTGTTCCGGCACTGTCGATATTAACAATGGTGCCGTCCTGGTCATTGCGTATGCGCTCCCAGAGAACAAACACACGCGCCTGGCCGTCTTTAATGCCACCTGTAATCTGCCCGTCAACCCATGAGCCTTTATCAATCAGCCTTACGAGTCCGTCAGCTGAGTACACGTCCTGCGAAACCCGGCAGGAAACCTGACCCGGTACAGTAGTATCCAGCTCGGTGCCAGTGCCACAGGGAATCATCTTACCTTTAGGAACGGTCAGGCTGGGATTTGCCATAACACCGGCGCGGCTTGCTTTCAGCCTCGCCGGTGTCAGGTTTTTAGCCAGGGACGAGCTACCTTCACTGGTTTCATTGTCCTGAGCCTGTACTCCGGGCTTATTACTTGTGGCCGCCTCATTACTCTGTGCCAGCTCGCCGCCCAGACGACGCTGCATAGCCAGTTCTTCAGGCGAGGGTTCCTTACGCTTGTTAGCGGTACGCGCGCCGGTATTGCTGTTTCCCGTATCGGCATCTGCCTGAGCGGCGGCCTGTACAGCACGGGCATCAGTAGCGCTTTTCTGCGCTGCTGCGGGCTTATTGACTTCAGGATCGCTGTTAAAACTGTAGTTTGGCAGCGTATTGGCCTGTTGCGCTTTCCCCTCGTCTTTATTCGCTTCAGTTTTGGACGGGGCGCGAATTTTACCCATGACGGTGATCCCGATGAATATTAAAGCAAGCAGAGCCATCAGTATGACAAAGGCTTTCATCCCTGGGGCAGAACGGCGATTACTGCCTTTAAACCCGCCACGCTCGCTTTCAAATTCACCGTCTGCGGTGTTGTCATCGAGTTCCTGATCTACATCGACACTTTTACGGGCCATCAGTTATCCTCCCCAATCTGAACCCTGCGCACATCCGGGGAAGCCGTACCGGTTGCTACCGCACCGGCGCCCGGAGCGAAGTTATTATTGCGAACACCAACAACCTTATCCCCCAGACGAATACGCCACTCTTTAGCGACGGTTTCTACCTCGATGATGTTGCGGTTCTCACCCACAATATGCGAGTTCGGCAGTGTTTCTTTGCCGCTTGCCGAGATCATGTAGACCTGCGGTAACTCTGCATTGGCCGGAAACTCAAACCGGGTAAAGCGGTAATTATCCCAGACGTGAACCGGCTGGATGCTGCGCATTTCCGGCTGCTCGCTCATAACGTACTGATAGTTTTTCGCCCCAGCAAAAGCCGTCTGCTTCAGCTTCTGCGTAATGCGTTTTTTATCAGCTGCGCTTTTGGCTTTTTCCTGTTTCTCAAACGGGTATTCATAGGTCAGCTGAAGAACGGCCTGGCGCACGGCCCACGGCGTTTCAATAAAGGATTTTGTAACCGTACCGTCCGCATTTTTCTTCGTTTCTTCACCGATGAAATGGAGAACGAGGTTATAGGTTCGTTTATCCGTGACGATAACCAGGTTGGTATCACTCATTGCCTGCTTTGGCTTCACAAAAAAATGATTCATTTTGTGCGCAAACGTCCAGCTCTCAGAGTCGCCAAAAGCATGAGTGATATAGGTTTCGTCAGGTGCAACCACAATGTGGGTAGCCACACCGGCGATAGCGTCAATTTTGACCACGTTAACAGGGTTGTAAACGACGCTTTTAATGCGGTAGTCATAAGGAGAATTACGGCCAACTTCTAGCGCCATCACGTTAGTAGCCGCGCCCCCCAGGACTGACAAAACGACTGCTGAAAGAAGTAGTTTTTTCATGGGGCGGCCCTCAGTTAACTTCCGGGTTGACGCGGTAGCTCGTCACTCGGAAACCCAGCGGGTTGACATAACGCTGCTCAGCGTTCATCGCCAGTGATTTATATTCATAACCCATAATGGCAATCCAGCTCTGAGGCTGATCATCAACGGGATTGCTGCGCGCACGGCGAACCGTGGTGAAGCGTATCGTTGCAACGCCGTGGGGTTTATCGAGGATCACAGAGTTAATTTTCACACGGGTCGTTTCACTGTCGCCCAGAACCTTATCCAGACCGTTGCGGCCTTTAAACTTGCTCTGATAAGACTCGGCTACGTTCGGCGTGGACATTAAGCCAACGGCCGTATAATCGACCTGAACTGAATAGAAGTCATAGCTCTCGCGGTGAATGACATATTGCGTCAGCCAGAACTTATCAATTTCATCACCGTAAGAAGCCTGATCGCGGGTCAGTTTGACCTGCTGCACTTCGTGAGTGGCCTCGTTAAGCGTCAGCAGATGTGCGGGGATTGGCTGGCTGTACTTATGTACCACGTATCCAACCAGGGACAGTGCAAAAACAGTTATCACCGCTGAACCGGTGGCAACCATCCAGGCAGTACGCCGGGACTTCAGCACTTCATCCATCAGATCAACTTCAAGCCCTTTACGGCTTTCGTTGAACTCTTTAATGGCTTCGCGTGTAAGCCCTGTTTTTTTATTAGCTCTCATTTGCACCACCTTGCGTATCAACCGGCATTGTTTTGTTTACTGGAACGGTGTTGCTCCAGTCCGGCTCCGGTGGCGGTTTATGCCCGCTGGAACAGGCGCTAATCAGAAGAACTCCTATGAGTAATAAACTGCGCATTACGGCATCCATTATCGGTTGTTGAACGTACTAATTATAATAAGTCGTCGAAATTGCAATTTCAACGACTTTTGTTTTAAATTTATGCAGCCCGCTTCCCGCGACTGCCTCTTGCCTTGCCACTCAGATTAGAACCACCTTTTCCTCCACTGGCACCACCCTGCGATTGTCCACCGCCACTATTACCGCCGCTGCCGCCGCCGATGTTACCGCCCCTGAACGCATTACCACCAAACATGCCATGACTGCCCATGTTGCCAAGCGTCTGCATTGAAGAACCGGCACCGCGTGCAGCATCAGCGACTCCAGCACTGATACCACTACCCCAGCTCTGGGCGACCTGCGGGATCTGAAACAGGACAAAGATAGAGATAATGGTCAGCAGCAGCGCGGCCATAGAGCCAGTGATAGACGAATAGGCCGCATCGGAGTTCATCGAGGACAGAAGGTTGTCGAACATCTGCATGATGAAACCAAACACAAGTGCCAGCACGACAACGACCAGGCCGTAGTTAATGACCGATCCAAGCCAGCGCGCGAAGATGTTTTTTGTTGGCCCCCATAGCAGGCAGAAAATTGCAATCGGGCCAAAACAAAGCGTAACGGCAAGAAGGATTTTAGCCATGATCACAAAGCCCGCACCGAGGCCACCCAGCACAACGGTAGCAACCAACATAATTCCGCCAATGGCATATGCGGCAAGGCCGCTTGACGAAAATACATCTGCCGCATCCCACGCTGTATTTACAATCCTGACGCCTTTTTCAATACCGCTATCAATGATCGCCGGTACGCCGCTGGCTTCGACTTTATCGGGGGAAGATAAGATTCCAGCAAAATCATCTGGCATGTGAAGCGCCACGTTAACCAAATCCTGCTGAAACCAGCCGCCTGCCGTCGCAAAGCTCAGGATAAGGGCTATAGATAGATACTCTTTAATCAGCGAACTTAGGCTGTCGCCTGCTCCCGGATTAAACATCGAGTACAAGCCCTGCATCATCAACTTTATGGTCAGGCAGGTTGCTACCAGGGGCGTAACGTCAGAGATTATGGTGGCAACGTTGGCGCTCACCATTGACGTAATCGCCCCGTCTACTTTTGCGAAAATGTCTTGTACCAGGGTGAATGCCATACTGCCTCCTTACTCTTAAATTTTCGGTGAGTTAATTTCACCGTCCTCTTTACCGTGAACAAACAGCTGGCGATCAGCCTCACGCGCGTTTTTGCAGTCTGGCTTCTGGAGTTCATCAGCATTCTTCTTGCACTCCTCAATCGTTGCCTTGCGCTCTTTGTCATGCTTTTTGTACCAATCCACGTCATGCGACGCGTCGCAGGCAACAAGGAGGAAAGGGATAAGCAGTAGTAGTTTTTTCATAATGACCTCAGTTAATTGAAGGTGACGCGGTAACGTCCCCACCGGTTCCAAAAACAAAATTACGGGTCGCACGATCCTTCTGTGCGCGCAAAAGTTTGTCCTGCGATTGCTGTAACATATTCATCAAATTCAGCTTCGCCTGCTCACCCTGTATAGCGCCTTGTGACGTCTGGATACGTGCTTGCAGGTCGGCGATGGATTTCAGGTCTGGTGTTGATTTGATCTGCTCCGTCAGCGCCTGCATATCGCTCAGTTCCTGCATCTGGTTGTTGTAGGCTTTTTCTGCCATAACGCGGTCATAAGCGCCTTTTTCAGCCAGCTTTTTGTTCATATAGGCGATGGCTTCACTAGGCGTCATGTCGTCAACTTCAGCATTAAACTGGCCCATCATGCCGTTAACAGAAGGTGTGACGGACGAACTGGAGTTCATGGCGTCGCTGTAAACCTCTTTCCAGTTATCAGGCAGGTTATTCGCCAGCGTATTAGTTGACGTCCCCAGCAGATCGCCCAGGTTGGTTGTTTTAGCCATCGACTCATACATATTTTTCTGCGTTTCCAGCTGGCTTTTAAGCTGCTCCAGCTGCTGCGCCATTTGCTGAAGCTGCTCGACCTGTTTAGCCAGCTCGGTAGGGTTGGTCACGATGATGCCAGCGGAGGCGCTTTGCGCGCCCCCCAGAATCAAGCCGGTGGTCAGCAGCACTGCCGTAAGTGATTTTTTCATGGTGTTTTGCCTCGTTGTTAAGCCGTCAGGCGCCAGTATTCGTTGAGCCATGCTTCAGGCTCATTACCGAGCCGTTGTACCAGCTCATGCGCGATTTCGGCGTTTTGTGGTTCACCGGACAACACGCTAAGGATGTTGTCCATTGTCTTAATATCCGCATCAATATCGTCGCTGTTGCGCGGATAGAGGTTGAAAGATGCAATAGCAGACTGTTGCCCCTGTTTAACAAGGAACTGCCTGGAGTGTTCAGTAATCGACATCAGAGCATCGTATTCCGCATCTGTGAGGAAGGCGTAATCCGTGCGGATAGCTTCCGGATCGCGCAGGCAAATTTTCGTCACGGTCTGCGACATGATGGTACGACCAATACGGCTGGACAGCGCATCGTTCGGCTCCTGGGTGGCAAACACATAGATGGCGTCTTTCTTACGGTCAGTCTTGATACCGCGCTTAACTTCGCGCTCGATAACCGGATCATCAAGATAGGCGTGGAACTCGTCAAAGCACTGAATGACGCGGCGTTTACCATCTATGGAATCACGCACCCGGTACAGCAGGTACATCATCAGCGGTGTACGGGCGGGGCTGGATACTTCTTCTTTAGCTGCAATAAACTCGGATAAATCAAAGCCAAAAATATCGTTCGTGCTGAGATCCAGGCTATCTTCGTCATTATCAAAAAGCCAGCCATACTGGCCTTCTCGCGTCCATTCGCGCAGCAGCCCTTTCAGCGATACGCCGTTCTCCACCACTTCATTCACGTACCCGTCCAGGATAGTAACGGTGCGCGCCTCACGCGGAATAAGTGAACCTTCACCCATAACCGCATCAACACCTTCAGCCAGCTCGGTTGCCATCGTTGCGCTGATTGGCCCGTTATTGGTGGTTTCTACGCAAATGCGGAACAGGTTTTTAATAAGAGCGATATTGCGTTTGGTAGGCTCTATCTGAAGCGGTGCAAACCCGGACGGCATACCTTGTTGCAGGACTTTATAGTAGCCGCCAACGCTTCGAATGAACGGCTCCATACCGCGGTCACGGTCATACACAAAAAGTCGCGGGTTGTACTTCATTGACTGTGCCAGAAGGAAGTTAAGCAGTGTGGTTTTACCTTCCCCTGACATACCTGTTATTAACGCGTGGCCCAACGGGCGTTTCCCGTAAGAAATTTCTTCAAGCGGGGTCACATGAAAATTGAAGTAAAGTGGTGTACCGCTGATCGTGCGGAACATGGTAAGCGCTGGCCCCCAGGGATTATTATCAGGCTTACCACGCATGAAATTGTGGAACGGGCTGAAGTGTAAAAAGTTCCATGAGTTTACCGGGACAGGGCGCGGCGCCCATTTTTGGTTGCCCGGCAGTTTCGCAAAATATGCGGCTTCTGAGGCCAGGCTGATAGTACCGCCAACCACACCGCACCCCGTCAGCATAACCTTCACACGGCGCGCTTTACGTTGCACCGCATGTTGATCTTTATCCCAGACATGTACGGTTCCATGATGGTAGCCCATCACGAACTCCCTGGACGTCAGCATATCGAGCGCGGTACCCAGCTGCGCCAGCTGGCTTTGCGCACGGTCGCGGGTTTCCTGCAAAGATTTTTCCTGATGCGTCAGGAATGTTTTAGCTGAAGATTCAGAGAGGCAAGAAAAACTCTGCGTGAGAAGATATTCAAAATCAGCTTCTTTAAGCATATTGAGCTGGCCCGGCTCTGTTTCTTCCTCATAGTCACGAAACTCGATACCGGTGGTATAAAAGTTGTGATCTACCGTTCTGACCTGGACAACATCACCCCACAGAGAGCTAACAGGCCGGTTGTCCATAATGTAGTCACGAATACGCTCGCGACAGACCGGCACCATCGCCCATTCCATATTTGCGAGAAAATAAAGGAACTCCAGCGCTTTAGAATATGCGTGTGCTTGAGAAGGTTCAGGGTCGTTACGTTCAATAACAACAGCTTCGTCAAAGACGTCTGTTTCATCGACTTCCGCCAGTTCTTCGACCTCTTTTTTATCAGGCGCAGGAATCTCATTACCGCGTTTATCACGATAATAAATACCAAGCTGCTGAATGCCGTAAGGCTTCATGGCTTCAAGAATTTGTTCGGAAACATCTTCCAGACCTTCAAGAGCCTCATTCTGCATTTGCTGAATTTGTTCGCGGGTCGGCTTTTCAAATTTGGCTAAAAATTTCTGGGTTTTATCCCCTACCTGTTTATAGATAACAGTCAGATACAGATCGTTAATCAGCTGTTTAGAATCACCGTGCAGCTTGCGGTTATATTTATCAACATAAGCAGGGAAAAACTGGTCATACTCACCATCTGGATATTCTTTGGCTTCATGGTGATATTCATGCGTCCAAAGCTCTACCTGGTCTGTGCCGAAACTCTTAACCAGTGTATTAAGGTCTTTATGCCAGGTAACGAGTTCTCTATCTGATGCGCAATCATGGGTGCGGCCATCCAGCTTGAAAAAAGCCATCAGATCGCCATTTTCCATCGAAATCACGTAATCATTGAGGTGATAAGAATAGGGCAAATACTTTTTATTTACCGACGGTTCCTTACGGAAGGCATCAATTTTTTTTGGCTTAGTAGCGGTGGCAGCTCTCATTATTTTAAACCCTTACGTTTGTAATCAGCAGTGGAATAAGAAGAACCTCCCCACTGTTTAAACGGAGAATCGAACCAATTACTGAATTTGGTTTTCAACCACAGCCCCATGATCCGAAACATGCGGTCGTCATATTTTGTCAGTGCAGCAGACGGAATCCACAGAAAGACGAAAACCAGAATCGCCCATAAATGGATGATCATAAAAAGCGACGCGGAAGCCATAAAAATCATCATGGCGACGTCACGCGGCAAGCCTATTGCTCGCGGTAAGCGAGTGGCTCCTTTGAAAAACGGTCTTTTACCATCGACAAACATCTTTTGCTTTCCTCTCTTTGGGGGACAGATTGCCCCCCTACTGAATGACAGGTCAGCTTCCTACACCGGTTAAAGAAACGAGGTAAGACGCAGAACCGATACCGATCAGGCCAATAACGATGCGCGGCATGAAACTGGCAGGAATTACGTGAAGCATCCACATAAAGCAGCTGACAATAATCGCAATAGCACAGCCGATAGGAATCCAGGTGTCCAGCCACGTCTGGATAGATGTAGCGGTGGTTTCACCAGTATCTGTGCCAGCGGCCAGCGCGATTTGCGGCAGGGCAATGGACAGAACGCCCATAACTACCGCAGGGCCATACTTTTTAAACAACGTGGTCATACTTTCTCCTTACTCATCATCTTCTGTTGATTTCAGATTTAACCGGCATTCTTCAACGCCACACTTATCTTTCAAAAACTCCGCCAGTAGCCTTAAATCAGCCCAGGTTCGTAGCTCATGCTCTTTGTTAACCCGAATGGAACATGCGATCTGGCCCAGCTGTTCGTCGTCTATCTGAAAAACGGGATACCACTTCTTTAATGAAACCCGTTCTATCGTTACCTCCTTCACTTTTCCCGCTTCAAATAGTTCCAGGATCTGTGATTGCAATACCAGGTACAAACGTTCCATCCATAACCTCACTCCCCCTTCGCTGTTTCCTGTTTGGTTAAAAAAGCATCCGTATTATTTCGGGTGAAGGCATCACCATCACCCGAACCAAAAACATCTTGTTCACCGTCATATTGCGGCGCCGTACTTTTTGCCTGCGGTGGCTCAGTCACGGCGCTGTCCTCAATGGTCTGGCCGTCAGGTAGCAGCGTAGGGATTTTTAAATCAGTTGATTGCCGCGCCACGTCGATAACTTTCGTGACATACCCGTTAGAAATCCCGTTTGTGAGTGATCCGGTGTTGTAGCAGGAAAGCGCGTGTCTCAGCGCTACCTGCCCGGCCGGGTAGGATTTCAGGGCGGTATCATAACAGGCTTTAAGGATCGTCTGACTCGCGCGGAGGTTGATGCAGGGCTTGAAAATATCGTCAACCGAAAGACCCAGGCCCACCAAATTATTTGAGTTAATTTGTGCAAGGCCCATGTCAAAACTCTTATCATCTTTCAGCAGAACTTTCGCAACGCTGACAGCCTCGGCTTCAGTACGCGGTTGCTGTTTTAACTGGGCACTACCGTTAATATTGATCCTGTACGGCCCATTTGCGGACTCATGGCCGACGATGTACGCCATCGTTAATGGTGAAACATCAGGCGCACATCTCTGCGCAAGCCTGGCAACTTCATCAGAGGCAGGCGCAGCAATGGCATTGCCATAACAAGCAAGGCAGGCCAGCGCAAGAACCAGGAGTTTTGGATGTTTACTCATTTACGTTTCACCGCGTAATTGTAATTTCGACGACTTTTGTTTATGATAAGGGCTAATGAGATCGTGTCAAGAAGAAACGAAAAGAAAACCACTGAAGGAAGGAAGGTGATGCTGGTTCCCCTGAAATCAGAAAAACGACCAAAAGGCGAACCCGTGTATCGTGACCCGGATAACCCTTTTAATACGTGGACTGGTATAGGGAAGCGCCCGGCCTGGCTAACCGCAAAACTGGATTCAGGCATCAGCCTGGAAGCCATGAGGATGCAGGGCGCAGGCAATCCCAGAGAACACAGACCAGCCAAATACCGCGATCCCAGGAACGCAGAAAATACCTGGTCCGGGACTGGCCGCAGACCAACCTGGCTTAAAGAGCTGCTTGACAGTGGTATATCACTGGATGATCTGAAGATATAACCGGAGGATATAAAAATGGGTGAAGTTATTGATTTTACAGAAAGGCAAAAATGCAGAAAGAAGAAAAAGGCATCTTCCATTCCGCCCATTTTAAGAAAATTCTGTGTCCATGCGATCAGGTTACTCGCCAGCATCATCAAATCCGGCTCTTATTCAGTCGTTTATATCGTTAAGAAAATTACGTGGAAGTTAATCAAATTTTTCGCAATTTTAACGATTTTTGTTTTTGTTGTCGAATATATCGCGGGCGATATAGGTTACAAATCAATATATAACGCAGCGTTATTATTAACGTTACTTACCGTAATTAACTTTCTGGCGAGTGTCTATCTGAAAAAGCAATTAAGGACAAAGAAATGAAGAAATTAATCATACCTTTGATAGCCGCAGGCAGCCTGTTCTATCTGCCTGTAAGCCATGCTGAAGATCCCTGCAAGGTTATTATGTGCATGGCGGGCAAACTTACCGGCGATAGCGGAGGAAGTGAGTGTAATAGTGCTGAAGCCGCTTTCTTCAACATCGTGAAAAAGAACAAGCATGGTTTTTTACCCAATCACACGAAAGATGCCAGGAAGGCTTTTCTTAATGAATGCCCGGATAATGGAGAAGGTGGAAGCAACCAGTCAATGATTAGTCAGATAATAAGCAAATACGGAAAAGTTCGTTTATAAGCGAACTAAATATAATTAGGAATAATCTCAATATAAGGAGACACCATGAAAAAAATTATATTTGGTGCATTAGCCTGTACTGCCCTTTTAACCGGATGCGTCAGCCAGGATAAAGGCAATGCTATGCAAAGTCAGCTGAACAACCAGCAACGCCAGATTAACGAATTATCCGTTCGTTTGCAGTCTGCGGAGTCCCGGCTATCAAAGCAGGAAGAAAAGCTGCGCAACGAACTGCTGCAATCCAGCGGCTATTGCTATCTGAACGGCGCCCGCTATTCGACCGGCACCGTTCTTTATGGGCGCATTTGCCAGAATCAGTCAGGCAGTGCTTCATGGCAGGTTTACAGCCGTCGCTAATCACCAGGGCGGTTAAACCGCCCTTTTCTTTACCCTCAGAAAGCCCACTATGAACATAATCCGGCACTGTTGCAAATAGTCGGTGGTGATAAACTTATCATCCCCTTTTGCTGATGGAGCTGCACATGAACCCATTCAAAGGCCGGCATTTTCAGCGTGACATCATTCTGTGGGCCGTACGCTGGTACTGCAAATACGGCATCAGTTACCGTGAGCTGCAGGAGATGCTGGCTGAACGCGGAGTGAATGTCGATCACTCCACGATTTACCGCTGGGTTCAGCGTTATGCGCCTGAAATGGAAAAACGGCTGCGCTGGTACTGGCGTAACCCTTCCGATCTTTGCCCGTGGCACATGGATGAAACCTACGTGAAGGTCAATGGCCGCTGGGCGTATCTGTACCGGGCCGTCGACAGCCGGGGCCGCACTGTCGATTTTTATCTCTCCTCCCGTCGTAACAGCAAAGCTGCATACCGGTTTCTGGGTAAAATCCTCAACAACGTGAAGAAGTGGCAGATCCCGCGATTCATCAACACGGATAAAGCGCCCGCCTATGGTCGCGCGCTTGCTCTGCTCAAACGCGAAGGCCGGTGCCCGTCTGACGTTGAACACCGACAGATTAAGTACCGGAACAACGTGATTGAATGCGATCATGGCAAACTGAAACGGATAATCGACGCCACGCTGGGATTTAAATCCATGAAGACGGCTTACGCCACCATCAAAGGTATTGAGGTGATGCGTGCACTACGCAAAGGCCAGGCCTCAGCATTTTATTATGGTGATCCCCTGGGCGAAATGCGCCTGGTAAGCAGAGTTTTTGAAATGTAAGGCCTTTGAATAAGACAAAAGGCTGCCTCATCGCTAACTTTGCAACAGTGCCACCACATCGGGGTGGAGTCTGCCCCCCCGCACATCACCCCGGCACGCGGGCCACCGCTGTGGGAGGGCTGCGACGCGCCGGTGGATGATGGTGCGCAAGGCGAGCCGGATTGGGATCTGGCAGCTCAACCCGACGAGGTAGACCAGCGCGTCAATTGGTGACCCAGTGAAGCGGCGGTATCCATCGCTGCGGGGAAGCAGCTGCGCGCGCGCCAGGCCCAAATGCATACTGCCTCCCAAGCTCTTGCCATTGAGCGGCAAGCGAGCGCTCAACCTTCCTTGGCCGAACGTGTTTCGAGGCCCAAAACTCGTGCCATACTTGGCCTCATGCGGTTGAATTTCCTATCCGTCGTGCCATACTTGGCCTCATGCGGTTGAATTTCCTATCCGTGGCTTTGAAAAACAGCTCGCAACGTTACGTCAATTAATTGAAGATGAAAACTCACAAGCTTTAATGGGCGTGTTGGGACATGCGCAAGCCGCACGACAACATTTTAATCATATGCTTGCCAATAAACCTTTGATGGAGAAAAATAAAGTGACACAACAATTTACTATTTTACCCGGTGCGAAAACTTTCCAAGGTAAATTTACGGTACCCGGTGATAAATCAGTGTCACATCGCTCCATCATGTTTGGCGCAATTGCGGAAGGTACAACGCGTGTTACCGGTTTCTTGGAGGGTGAAGATGCTTTGGCGACTTTACAGGCTTTTCGAGATATGGGTGTCAGTATCGAGGGACCTAAAAATGGTGAAGTCACCATTCATGGGGTGGGCATGCACGGTTTAAAAGCCCCTGCTAGTGCTTTGTATATGGGGAACTCTGGAACCTCAATGCGTTTACTTTCAGGTATGTTGTCTGCACAAAAGTTTGATTCGGTGATGACGGGTGATGCATCGTTGTCTAAACGTCCAATGGAACGAATTGCTCAACCTTTGCGTGCAATGGGTGCGCAAATTCAAACCACGGGCGAACGTGGTACACCACCTGTGTCTATGATGGGTGGTCAACATTTACAAGGCATTCATTATGATTTGCCTATGGCTTCTGCACAGGTGAAATCAGGTATTTTATTGGCAGGTCTATGGGCAAAGGGTGAAACTTCAATTACTGAGCCTGAACCTACGCGTGACCACTCTGAACGTATGCTACGTGCTTTTGGTTATGATGTAAAAACTGAAGGCAATCGTATTTCATTACAAGGCGGTGGAAAGCTGATTGGGACTGACATTCAGGTTCCATCAGATATTTCTTCAGCGGCTTTCTTTATGGTCGGTGCTGCAATTACTGAAGGTTCAGATATTACCTTAGAAGCTGTTGGTATTAATCCAACACGTACAGGTGTAATTGAAATTTTGAAACAAATGGGTGCAGACTTAACTGTAGAGAACGAACGGATTGCAGGCGGAGAGCCGATTGCAGATATTCGCATTAAAGGCACACGTACTTTAAAGGGTATTCATATGCCTGAAGATCAAGTTCCTTTGGCGATTGATGAGTTTCCTGCGCTTTTTATTGCAGCAGCATGTGCTGAGGGTCAAACCATTTTAACAGGAGCTGCGGAGCTTCGAGTCAAAGAGTCTGATCGAATTCAAGTGATGGCAGATGGTTTAAAAACGATGGGAATTGACTGCACACCGACGGATGATGGCATTGTTATTGAAGGTCAGGGCAAAGCGGGTGACTGGTCTGCAATTTTCACTGGTGGTGAAATTGAATCACATCATGATCATCGTATTGCCATGAGTTTTAGTATGGCGGGTTTACGTACTTCAGGTGCAATTAAAATTGTAGGAACAGAAACGGTTGCAACCAGTTTCCCAACCTTTACTGAACTGACCAATCAAGCAGGGCTTACTATTCAAGTGAGTGAATAATTGGTCTGATATTTGTTATTTGTTTGACAACAACCAAGCTTTTGCTTGGTTGTTTTGTTTTTATTGCTTATTCTAAAACCATACAATAAAAATGAACTTGGATCAGCAAATGAGAAAACTACAATTTACCGCACATTGTGAAAAGCATAATCCTGCTTCACCACAGTCCAATGATTGTGATACGACTCAAGCTTATGTGGCGGATCTTTTGGCACAGCAACTTGAACAGTATGGCTTTAAGACTCAAAATATCTGCACAGATTCAAAGCAATTGTCGGTAAGTGTGGAAAATCATCCATTACCTTTATCTGTCACTTGTCGAAAAAAGTCTGAAAATGGCCTATTGATGTGTGAAATTTCTTCACATCCTGAAGAAGAGCAGGATTGGTTTTCAAGAATAGAAATGCAAAGCGTGATTAAACAACTGGCACAAGCGGTCGAAAATACGTTAAAGCAAGATAAATCTTTTGCTGAGTTTGAGTGGAAAAGTTGATAGAAGTGAGCAAAATTTTTGTGTCGAAGTCAGCAATACTTCTGAATAACTAAGCTGAAAAGCAATAAAAAACCATCTTTTAAGATGGTTTTTTATTGCTTTTAGAATTTTTATTTAACAATTAAAAACCGAGCAATCGCAATCCGTAACTGTTTTAAGGGCACTGTTGCAAATAGTCGGTGGTGATAAACTTATCATCCCCTTTTGCTGATGGAGCTGCACATGAACCCATTCAAAGGCCGGCATTTTCAGCGTGACATCATTCTGTGGGCCGTACGCTGGTACTGCAAATACGGCATCAGTTACCGTGAGCTGCAGGAGATGCTGGCTGAACGCGGAGTGAATGTCGATCACTCCACGATTTACCGCTGGGTTCAGCGTTATGCGCCTGAAATGGAAAAACGGCTGCGCTGGTACTGGCGTAACCCTTCCGATCTTTGCCCGTGGCACATGGATGAAACCTACGTGAAGGTCAATGGCCGCTGGGCGTATCTGTACCGGGCCGTCGACAGCCGGGGCCGCACTGTCGATTTTTATCTCTCCTCCCGTCGTAACAGCAAAGCTGCATACCGGTTTCTGGGTAAAATCCTCAACAACGTGAAGAAGTGGCAGATCCCGCGATTCATCAACACGGATAAAGCGCCCGCCTATGGTCGCGCGCTTGCTCTGCTCAAACGCGAAGGCCGGTGCCCGTCTGACGTTGAACACCGACAGATTAAGTACCGGAACAACGTGATTGAATGCGATCATGGCAAACTGAAACGGATAATCGACGCCACGCTGGGATTTAAATCCATGAAGACGGCTTACGCCACCATCAAAGGTATTGAGGTGATGCGTGCACTACGCAAAGGCCAGGCCTCAGCATTTTATTATGGTGATCCCCTGGGCGAAATGCGCCTGGTAAGCAGAGTTTTTGAAATGTAAGGCCTTTGAATAAGACAAAAGGCTGCCTCATCGCTAACTTTGCAACAGTGCCCATAATCCCCCTCCCTACTGTAGAAAACCTTATTCTCTGGTTTTGCGGTGCCATTGTACTGCTCGGCACTCTATTCTTCAGGCGATCTGTACGGCACCGGCGCCACAAATTGAAACAACAAAGCGCGCGGCGGGTATTGGAGCGTATAAAGACACTACCGGGCTTCCCTCAAAAAATTAGCTACCTGCGGAAAATAGACCCCTTCGTTTTTGAAGAACTACTGTTACACGCCTTTGCAGATGCCGGGTTTGAGATCACCAGAAATGCAAAATACACCGGCGACGGCGGCATTGATGGCCGGTTCTGCGTTGATGGCCGCAACTTTCTCATTCAGGCCAAACGTTATTCATCCTGGGTATCAACTGCACACATTCAGCAGCTGGATATGCTTGCTAAAAGGGAAGGTAGTCTTGCTGTTTTCTGTCACACCGGTAAAACAAGGAAACAGACGCTGGACGCATTCAAAGCGCATAAACGGGTGATGATCATTAGCGGAGAAGCGTTAATAAGCCTGGTCGAAGGCGATACCAGACTTGCGAACCGGTTACGGTTATTCGCGGGGCAGTAATTATTTAGCCATTCAGCCCTTTTGTTGGTGCTACGACCCAGCATTTCGCGCCGTCGTATTCGTTGCCCCCCTCGGCCACGAATACGCATCCCGTTTGATCGACGGCAACCGCGCCGGGCTGTTCGTGCTGAGGATCGCGCAGCTCGTTTTTCCAGCCATAGACCGCACCTTGCCAAAGTAGCACCACGCCGCCCAAGTATTCCTGATTGGCTTGTCGCCACTGCGCGGCGATGTTCCTGATTTCCTCAGTCAACATTACTCCCCTCCCCCTATTAACCACTCATTACGATTGCCAAAATAAAGCTAAATTTTAACCTATTTCATAGTCACAAAAACGATGGTTTTTGTGACACACCTCAAAAGGGCGCATAAACCTACCAAAACACCTTTCCAACTGTAACAAAACTCGTTACAGTATCAGTGTAACAATAACCATGTAACAAATGGAGGCGCTAATGTCATTAGGCAATTTATTCAGTCCCGCAACTTTGAGCGCAGCGTCATGATGATTGGTTACGCGCGTAAATCGACGCATCTTCAGGATGTAGCGCACCAGGTAGATGAATTAAAGAAAGCTGGCTGCGAACAAATATATCAGGAACAAATATCACGCGGAGGCCCAAAGCGCGAAAGCAAAGGCGCCCCGGAGCTGGAGAACTGCCTGAAGGCACTCCGAGAAGGCGATACATTGGTTGTCTGGGCACTGGACAGGTTAGGTGGTTCGCTAGCGCAGGTCATAACCTTACTGGACGATTTGAAAAAGCGAGGCATTACCTTTATTGCTATCAAAGACAGAATAGATACGAGTGCGCCCGTAATAGGCGAAATCTATACACACCTGATGGCAATATTTTCAGCTTTTGAACGTAACCGAAATATAGAACGAACTCGTTCAGGATTAGCAGCTGCGCGCGCAAGAGGCCGGGTAGGAGGAAGGAAACCAGCTTTATCTGAAGAAGATATTAGACAGATAAAAATTTTATTGGCCGACCCTGAAATGACCGTCAGTTTAGTAGCGAAACGGTTTAACGTTTCGCGTATGACTATTTACCGCTATACGAATAGTGATAATGCTTTGGCTGAAAATGCCGGTAAGGAGTAATCATGGCAGAGGATAAACCGCTTACTAAGCAACAAAAGAAAACGGTCGAAGCATCGGCACTGATAAGGCAAGACCCGCCAAAAGGAAACGACCTGGCCTTTACCCATTCAATTTTATGCCAGGTTGGGCTACCGAGATCTAAACCTGAAGGCCGTGAATTTATGCGCCGCTCCGGGGATGCCTGGTTAGTAGTTCAAGCCGGATGGCTTGATGAAGGCAATGGGCCAGTAGAGCAGTGCTTACCATACGGGCCAATGCCGCGCCTTGCTATGGCCTGGGTGTCATCATTTGCATTACGAAACAAAACCCGTGAAATTAAGATAGGCAGTAGTGCTAATGAATTTCTGAAGATATTAGGGATGGAACCGCAAGGCGCCAGACATAAAACACTCAGAACGCAGATGCACGCGCTGGCCGCTTGCAGGCTTCAGCTCGGTTTTCGTGGCCGGACGTATAACGGCCAGCCGGTTGAGCAATTCGATGCGTGGTTAAGAAACGAAGATAGCGGGCAACAATCATTATGGCCGGGATTGCTGGTACTTTCTGAAGGTTATTATAGAGGGCTGCTGGAAAGCGCTGTCCCCCTTGATAACCGAGCGCTTAGCGCGCTTAAAGGATCTGCTCTGGCGCTTGATATTTATGCCTGGCTGGCGCACAGGCTTCACCGAATTGAAGGCCGCCCCGTTTTACTTTATTGGGCTAACCTGCGCGATCAGTTTGCTCAGGAATATAAAGGGAAAGACCCCGATAAAGATTTCAAAAAAAGTTTCCTTCCAGCGTTAAAAGATGTGCTGGCTGTATATCCTGCCGCTAAAGTTCAGCAGGTTAAGGGTGGCATTTTACTTTATTCATCACCTCCCCCTATACCGTACAAAATACCTTAAAAGACAAACGGGCCTCTACAGGCCCGTCTTGCTATAAACACTCAGAGAATAGTTTTTATGCCCGTCAGGGCATGGAAGGCGACCGTGCCGGACTCCACCGGACACCGGCGGCAAATCGCCGGAAACTACGGTGCTGACCAGATCGCCAGGCCAACCCCCCCGCCCTGATAAGCCATAAACCGCTCACCGCCACGCAGCTGCTGCACGTCCCCCACGGGGGTGCGCAGTGGGCGCCGCGCGCCTGCGCGCGGGTACGGCGGCCCGCCTGCGGGTCGCGGCGCCGTACTGCGAGTTACCGGGCGCCACGCGGCCGGTTACGGGGGACACCGCACCGCACGGCCAGCGCCCCGCTGAGCTGCACAATCCACGGATAACATAAAGGGCAAGTTATTCAGCATCAAGCTGTACGCAGCTTTCAGAAAGGTATCCTCAGATAGTCCACAGGCAGGGAGCAAATTTTATCCACATTTTGTCTATTCTGTGAATAAGCCTGTTAATTCAGTAAGTTATCCAAGATAAATCGCCCCCCCCCACCAAGATAAATCGCCCCCCCCTAACTGAGATAAATCGCCCCCCCTAACTGAGATAAATCACCCCCCCTAAGCCAAGATAAATTACCCCCCCCCTAAACCTGTAAGGTAATCCTGTAGTTTTTTCCTGTACGATCTCCTATATATTTATATCCTGTAATTAGCCCATAACATGCAGTGAATAAGTCAGCATTCGTCTTTGCTTACCAGCGCCGCTACGCGGCTCGGTCAACCCCTCAGAACCGCGAAAACAAGTTTCGCAGTTCTTCACGGTTCATGGTTTAATTCGTGCATGGCGCCAGCACCTTCGCGGCACCATCGAGGCCCGCGCTGCTGCCGCACCGGGCCTCACTCAATCATAAAGTTAAGTTTAAAATAACCGTACTTGTATTGACTTAAAGCCTTCAAGCCGCTAATCTCTCTGTATCAGCTTTTTTCGGAGATAAAACAGATGGCGCAGAAAAACAGAATTACCGAAGCAGAATGGACACAACTACTGCCACATATGGCTACGCTTGCACACATCACAACCGATATTGGTTATTCTGTTCTGGTCAAGGGTGAAAAAGCATCCGATGTTGCGGCGCGTGTAGGCCGTTCTAAACAGAATATTTCCAGTACAGCAAAACGTATCTGGGATCTATATCAAAACACCACGTTGCATACTGAAGAAGGTGAAGCCCTTCAGCTCGTTCAGGTCTGGATACCTGAAAAACTCGCTAAAAAGGTTTTAGCTGAAGCCGCCAAGTACAGCGTTAATAAAAATTCTGTCGCTGAATAACGAGGTTATCTTATGCCGCAGGGAAATGTCATATTCAACAAGAAAGGAAAATTCTTCTGGTTTGATGATGAAAACAAAATACCAGGATTGATACGCAGTGAAAAAGAGCAGGAATGGTATATCGCAAAATTATATTATCCGCCTGAATTTGATTACGATACTTCTATGCACGATAAAGAAATACAACATTTGTTATCAAATCCCGAAGAACTAAAACGTTACGAACCGAAATAAAGCCCTTACGGGCTTTTATTTTATAACTACCAGCTGTGCCTTTTCGCAATGCTCCCCGCCGCAGTACACCACAATACCCGGCTTCCCCCATAGATTGATATGACACACCGGGCAGCTGTACTTTTCCCGGTTAGTTTTATTCACTGGTGCTTCCGGCGGGGGCGTAACAAACCGCATTGCTTCTATGATCTCGTCGTCGAGTTCAATCGGGTCGCAGCCTTCCTCCAGTTCGTGTTCGCTACCATCTTCGTCGTCAACATAACCTTTCCCCGTGGGACTCAACACTGCGCCGGGCTTAGGCTGGTAAGGAGGGTATCTGTCCATCCAGGAAAGCCGGAAATGACCCGTCAGCAGTTGATCACAGGCCATATCGAAAGGGCCACCGGCGATGATGTAATGGGTCATGCTCTGGCCCACTTTCCTGCCCCCTTGTTCGCCAGTATCTGAAGGCATCAGCCCTACCCGCTCCATCCGTGCCGCCCATTCTTTGTTATGGTAGCCACGGCGACCAGGCTCGCCAAAATGGAACTGCCACTGGTGAACCATTTCATGTACCAGTGTTGAAAGCGTGTCCTTAATCGTCCTGATCGAGAAGTACACCGGATTCATGGCTATCTCGTCTACGGTGTCACCACTTTCGCGGCCGACAAAGCGCTTAAAAGAACAGTAGCCATACGTTCGCTTCTCACGCTGCAACGTTATCAGGCATGGCGGCAGCTCGTTGCTGAACAACTTCTCATTAAAAAAATCGTAGGCTTTCTGAAGTTCATCGTAGGTTTCGGGCGTTGGCAAAGTCACTGTTAACCTTCCATATGTGTATTGTGCAATACACATAATTTAGCTGATGTTTTATCCAGATGAAACGCATTTCACCGAAAACCGCGATACCGTGCCGAAACTCGTTTCGGTCGGTTGAGGGGTTGACCGGCCCGCGAACGGTGCCGGTTATTATTTGATGGTTGCTGTCGGTATCGAGCGCCAGTCTGTCGTGTAATCCGGGGACAACATCTGTCGCCGCATGGCAAACGTGTTATCTATGCCCTGGCCTGCAAAAAATAGCTGGCTCTTGCCGCGCCGGTTGATACCATCGAGAACGGCCATTAACGCTTCGCTGTCAGCTGAAGGCGTGGCCGAGTCGAACATATCCAGCTGGGCCTCCTTACCGCTGAAATCAGCCAGCATGATCCCTGCTTTTGCATACGCAATATCATCTCGCCAGATTCGCGCCAGCGCGATTTGTGCCGCCTGAATTATCGTGCGGCTGTCCTGGGTTGCCACCGTCAGTTTTTCGGTTGCCTGGTTGGCATATTGTGTATCACGCACAGCATAAGGACTGGTGCGGATAAATACGCTTATAACGCGGCAATATTGCCGCTCACCACGGAGTTTTTCAGCTGCGCGCGCCGCAAAACCGGTGATCGCCTGCTGCATATCCGCCAGGGCTTCTACACGTTGGCCGAATGAACGTGAAACAACAATCTGCTGCTTAGCCGGAGGGCTTTCTTCCAGGCTGAAGCAAGCCTCGCCGCGCAGCTCCCGTACCGTTCTTTCAAGTACAACCCCGAACGTCTTACGGATAAGGCGCGTATCTGCCCTGGCTAATTCCAGCACCGTTTTGATACCCATTGTAGCGAGCGCTTTCTCTGTACGGTGGCCTACGCCCCAGACTTCAGCAACTGGCAGGATGCTCATTAATTTTTTCAGTCTGGTACCATCATCCAGAGCAACCACACCGCCGGTAGCGGGCCATGTTTTTGCCGCGTGGTTACACAGTTTTGCCAGCGTCTTAGTACGGGCAATACCGACTCCGCATACCAGCGTGGTGTGTCGCCTGACTTCCTCGCGCAGCTGGCGCCCGAACGCGTCAAGGCTCATTGCGGCCGCTATCCCTTTGCAGTCAACAAATAGCTCGTCAATTGAATACTGTTCGACGTGGGTCGCAAGGGACTCAACCACGGCCGCGAACCGGGCCGACATAGAAGCGTAAAGCGTGTAATTCGAGCTGAAAATAGCGATGTTATGCCGCTCGATTATGGGCCTGACTTTGAAGTACGGATCGCCCATTTTCAGGCCCGCTTTTTTTGCCAGATAATTGCGGGCCACAATGTTGCCGTCATTATTGGATAAAACGGCCACCGCGCGGTTTGCAAGATCAGGCCGAAATGCCTGCTCACAGCTGGCGTACATGCCATTTACATCAATCAGCGCAAACATACCGGATGCTCGATAAGGGAATGCGTAACCACTCCCCAGATTTCAACGTTCTCATTCTCCGGGTCAATGTAATAGACAGGAAAATCTTTGTTCATCGGCATCAGGCAGGGTCTTGGCTTCAGCAATAGCCGCTTCACGGTAAATTCATTGTGGATGCAGGCGACTACGATTGAGCCGTGGCTGGCCGTCAGCGAGCGATCGACAACCAGTACGTCACCATCATGAATACGGCCATCTTCCATCGACGAGCCAGAAACCCGCAGAAAGTAAGTTGCTGAAGGGTGGCGAACGCAATATTCATGCAGATTTAGCTCCTGCTTTTCGTAGCCCTGTGCCGGGCTGGGGAACCCGGCAGAAATTCTTTGCAGATAAAACGGGATGCTGTGTATCCGGCAGGCGCCGGAGTTTTCAAAAATTTCGACCTTCATAGCGATCTTCCAAATCACTGTTTATTTATACAGTATCGCTGTTATGGTCAGGTTGGCAAGTTTTACCGCTTCGATACTATATGTAGTGCTTTTTCAGCTGCCGGCGAACGCTATATATAGTGTTTATATGGCTTCCTGCTTACTCAGTGTCCCCCGTAACCGGCCGCGTGGCGTCCGGTAACTCGCAGTACGGCGCCGCGACCCGCAGGCGGGCCGCCGTACCCGCGCGCAGGCGCGCGGCGCCCACTGCGCACCCCCGTGGGGGACGTGCAGCAGCTGCGTGGCGGTGAGCGGGTTTATGGCTTATCAGGGCGGGGGGTTGGCCTGGCGATCCGGTCATGCCCGCAGTTTCCGGCGATTTGCCGCCGGTGTCCGGTGGAGTCCGGCGCGGTCGCCTTCCATGCCCTGACGGGCATAAAAACAGGTAAATATATTCCGTACTTGTATTGACTTTAAAGGCGTAATCACCGATAATTAAATCATCGGGAGGCAACACCGCCGCCCGAAAAATTGCCGGTATCGGCAGCTAAGGAGATTTATGCGTGTATTAACCCCCCACCAGTTTTTTAACCTCAACTGGTTTGTCAGTAACCCTGAATTGACCTCACTAAAACCGGCCATGAATGGCGAACCTGCCCTGGCAATTGGTTATGTATGGTTCCACGTCCAGGATGAAGTGAATGGCGGCGAGCCTGACGAGGACATGATGTGTGCTGTTTTCCCCTGGTATGCCGAGATCACTTCAACCAATGGTGCGCCGGGCATTCAGGTATTCACCGAGCAGGACGATTGCTGGCTTTCCGCGCATCAGTTTATGTTTGCGCGTGACACTGTTCCTTCACATGAAGAATTTCTCGTTTATTTCGATTCGCTTAACTGGCGCGCCGACGTTCAAAAACTGCTTCTTAATCGCTAACCATTTTCGCCCGGTTAAGGCCGGGCATTAACTAAATGTGAAGGAACCTGAAATGAATACTGATAACTATTCTTTTGAATTACCAGCAACACGCGGCGTCCAGGGTGGCGTTGAACAGTACATGCTATCTGTACCAATGGCCGTTTTACGCCGCCTTCTGGCGATGGATGATCAGGGTGATGTAATGGCCCGCAGCCAGCGCGAAGCAAACAGAACGCGCGCACGTAAAATCAGAAACTATATTGCCGAGGCCACCGGCAGCGGAAAGCCTTATATTTTGCCCTCGATCACCGGAAATATTGATATTGCTGTAGATTTCGTTCCCAGCGAACTATCGCCGTCTGTAGGTATCCTGAAAATCCCAATGGAAGCCGATCTGAAGTTATTCGACGGACAGCACAGGGCGCTGGGTATCATGGATTTTGTCCGGGACTACGCAAACACCGGCGACACCATCAGCCTGTTGTTGACGGTTGGCCTGCCCCTTGAAATGCGCCAGCAGTTTTTTTCAGACATCAACAACAACGCCAGTAAACCGGCGGCGGCCATCAGCATGGCTTACAACAACAACGACCCGGTTAACCAGTTATCTATGTACCTGGCGCAAAATGTTACCGGCCTGACGGGGGCGGTCGATTTTGAGCATAATGCCGTTCCGGCGAAAAGCTCACGCCTTATTAGCTTCAAGGCGCTTAATGATGCCACCAAAAAGATGCTCGGCCTGCGCGCAAATAGCGAACCTACCCTTCAGCAACGCGAAGCGGCTGAAAAGCTCTGGTCTGCCTGGTCGGGCGCTATGCGCTGGCTGGATATAGCGCAGGATGATATTGCCGCCGAGTATCGCCAGGAAGCGCTGGGGCTTCATGGCATCATGATCAACGCAATGGGGATGGCAACGGCCCGGATGCTTCAAACGCGCCAGCTGGATTCAATCGTCAGCCTTTTGGCCTGCGCAGAACAGGGCGAGAACGGTTTTCACTACAGAGACAGCTTTGTGCATGAAAACTGGAATGACATTTGTGTAGATCCGCAAACCGGCACCATCAGAACCGACCGCCGCGCGCTTGAAGCAACGGCTATTGAGTTACAGCGGTTGGTTGACCCGTTCGCAGAATGCGCGTGGCTGCGGCCTTACCTGGGCGATGAAGTCCCGGATACAACGTTGCTGAAGTTCAATGCGGGGATCGTTAAGCTGAAAGAGGAAACCGGCCTGCCGCAAATAGCTGTCGTTGAGAAACTGGAGCAGCTGCGCGACGCAGACGAGCAAGACCGGTCGCGTATTGTGGGGACGCTGCGGGCCTTTAAAAAGTTCATCGCAGAGGCGGTATAACGTGATGGCCACGCAAGGCAATTAAACAATATGTGTAAATATAGTTCGTACTAATATTGACTTAAGGGCCACTTTGTTCGATAATTTAAAACGTGGCAGGTGATGTGCCTGCCACTTAACCATTGCCGGTATCGGCTTAAAGAGGAAGTATTATGGAAACTATCGAAATCACCGCTCGCTACATTTCTGAACACGCCCGCATTAACTTCATGCCAGCAGCCTTTCACAGCGCCTTTTTAAGCGCCGATCTTTATATTCAGTCCTTTCTTAATCGTTACGCTAAAGACTACCAGGGGGGATATTGGGAGTTTCTACAGGCCAGCAATGGCGCATTTTTCCTGGAAGCGCCCGCCTCTCTTTGGCTCTCGTTGCCTAACTATTTTGAAGATGAATGCAGCCCGCGCGAAGTAGGAATTATTGTTTGTCTGTACGCCTACAGCTACTTTAGCGCGCTGGCATATGAAGAAGGTAAAGCCGAGCTGACAGAAACGATGGCTAACCGGTATCACCTGTTGCGCGAGTACGTGAATACGCTGGAGAAAGAAAGCCAGAATCGCATTTATCGTGCCATTGATTAACTGATAACCTGGCGGGCAATGCCCGCCTTATCGTGACCGTCACGCTCAGGAGGAACTATGTTAGCGACACTTCAACACCCTACCGCCTGGCAATTGCCAGCCCGGTTAATGCTTTTGGAACTATTAATGTTCGATTACCGTAATTCCGATCAGGAGCGCTACGGCCAGCAAATCTATCACCACTTTCGCAAACAGGGTAATCATCGCTGGGATACTGCTGTTCATCAGGATAATGACGGCAAGTTTACGGTTATTTTCCGCCATTCATTCAGCAAAAAACAGGCTGATGGCGTTAAGCGAACGATGATCCGCGATGAAACCATTATACAGGCAGGAAGCGCGCAGGAACTGACAGAAGCGACGTTCCCCGCATACCAAGACAGCGATATTCTGAAAGCGTCTGATTTCTTCACGTCGCTTAAAAATGACAACATATGAGGGAAAACCATGCTGAATAAAACCGAAAATAACACCGACATTACAAGTATCACCCCCTGCTCTGTAGAGGGTTTAATCGCCATCAAGGATGATAAGGGCCGGACGCATATTATCCAGCGAGAGTTGATATCCCATACTGAGGACAGATCAGATATTGAAAGGAAACCTGCGACCTCCGTTTTCTTAGTTACCGGGGAATTTATAAGGGTGTTTTTATCTGGCGAAAAGCTGGCAGAAAAGCTGAATTTAAACGTACCTGACTAAAGATGCAGCGTTGAAAGTAACAACGAAAAGCGGAACCCCGGACGTCACCCCTCCGGGGCCGTTCTGCTGTGCTGCGCATCGAGCCGCTACGCGTCTCGCCCCTGCGGGCAGCTGCCACTGACGCCTCCGGGCGTTGCCCTCCGCGCTGCGCTTGGCAACCCCTTCCCCCTGACTGCCATTTCACTACAACCTACTTTGTATTATCCGTGGATCGTGCAGCTCAGCGGGGCGCTGGCCGTGCGGAGCGGTGTCCCCCGTAACCGGCCGCGTGGCGCCCGGTAACTCGCAGTACGGCGCCGCGACCCGCAGGCGGGCCGCCGTACCCGCGCGCAGGCGCGCGGCGCCCACTGCGCACCCCCGTGGGGGACGTGCAGCAGCTGCGTGGCGGTGAGCGGGTTTATGGCTTATCAGGGCGGGGGGTTGGCCTGGCGATCCGGTCATGCCCGCAGTTTCCGGCGATTTGCCGCCGGTGTCCGGTGGAGTCCGGCGCGGTCGCCTTCCATGCCCTGACGGGCATAAAAACAGGTAAATATATTCCGTACTTGTATTGACTTTAAAGGCGTAATCACCGATAATTAAATCATCGGGAGGCAACACCGCCGCCCGAAAAATTGCCGGTATCGGCGCTTTAAGGAGTCTTTATGCACTTTACCAATTTCCTTCAGCGTTACTTCGATATAGAAATTGAACACACCTTCGACCCGACTATTCAGGGCAGTAACGAAACGGGTAAAGACGTCACTAAAATCTGGGTTTACGAAAAAGGCGAGGATTGCGAACCGCTGCTTATCCTGACAGAAGCATGGTGGTATACCGAGACAAAAACGCCTGGGAACTGGCTTATTGGCAACGTGTATTCAGTGCTTGAGCATGGGCGTGAAATTCATGAAAGCGATTTTCGTAAGCTGGTAAAAGCTGGCAAGGTGATCAGTCAGTATGAGTAAGGGGAATAAAATGCTTGTTAATCGGATAGCGGTTATCGGGCTGGCGTTGCTCTCAGCCGCTACGCAGGCAGCAGCGCCGCCGGTTAAATTCTTTTACCGGGATACAATCCCGGTAAGCATCACGTTGGACGAACCCGCCACGGGTTGCAGCATGGCGGGTGTAATTGTTCATCCACTGGATAGGCCAGCGGCAAAAGTAGCATGGTTTAGCGAGCGGATTTGCGGGAAAAAACGTTACCCGGTTAGCTTTATCAGCGATGAAATAACCGCGCCAGATAACGTGATCCACAAAGGGGAAAAATTTCACGTTACCCCTGCCCAGGTCAATCTCCTGGACGCGCAAAGCCTTTAATTCACTTGCGGCCGCTATTCGATGCGGCCGCCTTCCATGCCCTGACGGGCATAAAAACATGTAAATATATTCCGTACTTGTATTGACTTTAAAGGCGTAATCACCGATAATTAAATCATCGGGAGGCAATACCGCCGCCCGAAAAATTGCCGGTATCGGCGCTTTAAGGAGTACACCATGACCGATGTTACTACCCCTTCTGTTTATGTTGGCACTTACCATAAATACAACTGCGGAAGCATTGCTGGAGCCTGGCTCGATCTGACCGATTTTGATAGCTCGGAGGAGTTTTACGATCGCTGCCGCGAGTTACACGCAAATGAGGCTGACCCAGAATTTATGTTTCAGGATTGGGAGGGTATTCCGTCTGATATGGCGTCAGAGTGCCATATTAATTGGGATTTTATTGACGGCTTTAAACAAGCCCGCGAGGAAGGCAATGAAGCGGCGTTTGTGGCGTTTGTTGATCTGTTCAATAGCACTGATTACGACCTGTTTAAGGACGCATATAGGGGCGAAGCTAAGGACGAAGAAACTTTTGCAGAGGAATATGTGAATGATAGCGGTCTACTGAATGACATTCCTGAATCCGTAGCGCGATATTTTGACATTGAAGCCTATGCGCGGGATCTGTTTATGGGGGAGTTCAATTTACATGACGGGCACGTATTTAACATGACTTGCTGAAACCTAATCCCCCGCCAGGCGGGGGATATTCAACACCGCTCTAATTAATCGCCGGTATCGGCATTCAATGAGGAATATCACATGCACTATCTTTTCGTTTTAATCCCCCTTGCCCTGTTTGCAAGCGCTGCCGCTCTCGCCCTGCCCTGGTTTATGGTTCGTGCCGGTATGCGCGAAATCGTACAGCTCTCATGCGCCTGCGCTGCGGTGTTAGGTCTGTGTGCTGCTACAGGTATTTTTAGCTATGCCGATAATGGCCCGCTGGCGCTGTTGTATGGATGTGCTGCGCTGGCTTGCTTTTTATACGCTATTGACTGCGCATTACCGCTGTATATGACGCGTAAACAACCACGTAAGCAGCAGTAAGGAAAAAGGCGGGTAAACCCCGCCTTTTTAATATCTGGCTGGCAGAGGGCGATTTAGGCGCTCTCAGGCCGTGATAAAATCAAAACCTCGAAATGCGTCAGGCTTCGCCTGCCGCTTAATGAAATGGATGCTTCCCTTGTCACACTCCGAATATAAAGAACGTCGCTACTACTATCTGATGCGCTTCAGAGCTTGCCGCCAGCGCGATACGCTGGAAAAGGTCTATCAGTCGATGTTAGATCGTGACCAGGTGCCAGAGTGCGATTATGGCGCTTTTGAGTCTGCTGCCGATCACCGGCGCGCTGAAATTGTGTCAGGCAAGCTATGGGACAAAGTGCCTTCGCATGTCTGGCGCTATGTCGATTAACAAAACCTTACCCCGGACGTCACCCCTCCGGGGCCGTTCTGCCGTGCTGCGCATCGAGCCGCTACGCGTCTCGCCCCTTCGGGCGGCTGCCACTGACGCCTCCGGCCTGCGGCCTCCGCGCTCTGCTTGACAACCCATCAGCTGGCCGTGCGGAGCGGTGTCCCCCGTAACCGGCCGCGTGGCGCCCGGTAACTCGCAGTACGGCGCCGCGACCCGCAGGCGGGCCGCCGTACCCGCGCGCAGGCGCGCGGCGCCCACTGCGCACCCCCGTGGGGGACGTGCAGCAGCTGCGTGGCGGTGAGCGGGTTTATGGCTTATCAGGGCGGGGGGGTGGCCTGGCGATCCGGTCATGCCCGCAGTTTCCGGCGATTTGCCGCCGGTGTCCGGTGGAGTCCGGCGCGGTCGCCTTCCATGCCCTGACGGGCATAAAAACAGGTAAATATATTCCGTACTTGTATTGACTTTAAAGGCGTAATCACCGATAATTAAATCATCGGGAGGTAACACCGCCACCCGCAAAATTGCCGGTATCGGCGCACAAAGGAGTAAATCATGGATTACCAGACCTGCTTAAATTCTGACATTACCAAAGAGATTGATTATCTGGCATCACTGCGCAAAACGCGCATGGTGGCGGAGCTGCGCACAGAGCTGGTTTACGGCACTCTGGTGCGCCTGGCAGATATGATCTGCAACACCGTGAAAGACTGGTCACTTCCCTGCCCTGTTCTGCCGCTTTCATCAGTGCAGCAATGGAATAAAGCCCGCGAAATCGTCCTGGCAGATTATGAGGACTTCGGCCATGCTGCCTGGGACTATGCCCGCCATCATATGGAAAAAGAGCTTAGCTTCGGTTATGCCTGCTACAAAAACGATATTGCCTGACAGCTAACAGTATGGGGGCTAACGCCCCCTGAAGGAGTGAAGATGGAATATGGAAAACTGGCCGCTCAAATCGGGATGCGCCTCAAACTGGAAGTGATGGAGTCAGCCCGCGGCTTTTACATCGGTACGCAAACTGATGAAGGTATGCCGGTATCACGCGAATCAAACGAGTATTTTGATACCGAGCAGCAGGCAGAAGCCGCGCTGACTGACCGGTTATGGACACAAAAACAAAATCCCTAGTTCGAATATGGCGCCCAGACGGGCGCCATTATTTTATGCCCCTACCGCCGATTTCTGATTGATCAAGAGAGAAACAGCAGCACACACCGGGCGTCACCCCTCCGGGGCCGTTCTGCCGTGCTGCGCATCGAGCCGCTACGCGTCTCGCCCCTTCGGGCGGCTGCCACTGACGCCTCCGGCCTGCGGCCTCCGCGCTCCGCTTAGCCTCCGGGCGTTGCCCTCCGCGCTGGCGCTTGGCGGCTGGCGTCAGCGCCAGCCAGGTTCGCCGGTTTCTCCGCTGCCCGGTCATGAAGCCGTTCCGTTGGCGGGGGTCGTTCCGCCTATGTCCGCAGTGAAACCGGGCGCGGCTGGTTGTAAACAGACGCTTCGCTCAAGCTGTTGACAACCAGCCTTATCCGCCCGGTTACAATGCGGCCGTCGGAAACGACACCCCGCCAACTTCACTACAGGTGCTACATGACCTCTACCATCCTCGAAAATCTCCCGCAAATCCTCACCTCTCTGGCCGCTCTGATTACGGCCGTCACCGGCCTAATCAAAGCGCTGCGCGACAAAGACAAGTAACAGCCTTCGGGGCGGCTGCGCCGCCCCTTCGCTGCTACTTGTCAGTGATATTTCAGCTTACGTTCTGCCATTGCCATTGCCATTGCCATTATGCCAGGCCAGCAAACCACACCGGGCGTTACCCCTCCGGGGCCGTTCTGCTGTGCTGCGCATCGAGCCGCTACGCGTCTCGCCCCTGCGGGCAGCTGCCACTAACGCCTCCGGCCTTCGGCCTCCGCGCTCCGCTTGACAAGCCACGCCCTGCGCCGGACTCGCCCGGCCGCAAGCGGCCGCCCCGCCCCTTCGGGGTGCCAACGCCCTTCAGGCGTCGGCATCCTTTGCCATAGCATTGTATTATCCGTGGATTGTGCAGCTCAGCGGGGCGCTGGCCGTGCGGTGCAGTGTCCCCCGTAACCGGCCGCGTGGCGCCCGGTAACTCGCAGTACGGCGCCGCGACCCGCAGGCGGGCCGCCGTACCCGCGCGCAGGCGCGCGGCGCCCACTGCGCACCCCCGTGGGGGACGTGCAGCAGCTGCGTGGCGGTGAGCGGGTTTATGGCTTAGCAGGGCGGGGGGTTGGCCTGGCGATCTGGTCAGCACCGCAGTTTCCGGCGATTTGCCGCCGGTGTCCGGTGAAGTCCGGCGCGGTCGCCTTCCATGCCCTGACGGGCATAAAAACAGGTAAATATATTCCGTACTTGTATTGACTTTAAAGGCGTAATCACCGATAATTAAATCATCGGGAGGCAACACCGCCACCCGAAAAATTACCGGTATCGGATCACTAAGGAGTAAACATGACCACTGTTACCACCCCTTCCCAGCTGAAAAAAGAAGTTGAATCGGAAAAGGAGTTGATGCTGCGCGCCTGCCTCGAAGCGTTTAACCAGCTGCCTAATCAGCGCCTGCAAGGTGCGTTCCCATCAACGTATGCGCTGGCCACAAAATTAAACCAGCTGTTGCAGCATACAAAATAACACTGGTGACCCGGCTTAGCCGGGTCTTGAACAGAACGAAAGAGGACAAGCCACATGACAACACAAACCCTTGAGCAAATTACGGAAGATTTTCGTCGCCAGTGTGATGTTTTTGCCCGCGAACAGCAGCCACGCTGCGGGCTGATTTATGAACTTTATCAGCGACGCCTGAGCGCAGATATTGACGGCTACCTTGCTGGCGTTCCGGCTGAGTATCGGGATGAACTGATCGCGGTGGCACGGCGTGAATTTGATTACCTGACCCAAGACGAGATCGAGGAAGAAATCCGCCAGGATAGTGAGAGAGGCTATTGCAGCCACGGTATTGATCGTAATTGTTGCCCGCTGGGCTGCGGTGATATAGACGAATATTGAGCCGCTGAAAGAAACTAGCCCGGATTGACCGGGCTTTTTTCTTTCCGCTTCGCGGCCGTTCCAGTGGCTACCGGCCGCTTTTGTTTCTAAGACTTGAATAGTCGAACCCACTCGATGATTTCATCAAGCTGTTTATTGTCCAGGCTCTCGCAGTTTGCAAAAATCGCACTTGCCACCTGCCCCTGTTTTTTCTCTGTCGTAGAGCCGACACCCGCTTCCCCGCCCATCCCCTGAATGCCATCATCCGTTAACACCCTTCTGCCGCTTGATGTGACAAACTGACTCGCTTTAATGTCCATGTTACTGACTCCTGTTATGGATGTGTATTGCACAATACACTACAAATTTAGTTCGTTGGCTTCGACGGCCAGCCAGCAGTTAAAGGTTTCGCTCCGCCGTTCGCCCCCGCAACCCCCCTCCGCTTTCAGCTTACCGCAAGCCTGACACTTTCCCAGTTGCGGCTTTTGCTCCTGCCATTGCTGCCAGTTGCGGATCAGCAGCAGCTGAAAAAATTCGTTCGGTGAATAGGCTGTTCGTCCTGGACGGCGAACCCGGCAAAGCTCCTGCAACATTGCTTCTTCCTGTTTTGTGAGCGTGACTGTCACGCTAGCGCCTTCCTCTTTGAGCCGCGCGCGGCGCCGGGCCTGGCGAATGCGGGCTTGTTCACGCTGTCGGTCATTCATATTTTTCCTCCCCGTGACTGTCATGCGTGACTGTCACGATGAATTAAACCGGGCATTACCCCTGCGGGGCCGTTCTGCCGTGCTGCGCATCGAGCCGCTACGCGTCTCGCCCCTTCGGGCGGCGGCCACTAATGCCTCCGGCCTGCGGCCTCCGCGCTTCGCTTGAAAAAAAACCGGGACACGCCCGGTTTACACATTACCTCAGTAGAATTATGGCTATCGCGGCACCCACGGCAGCGCCCACAATAGTGCAGCCAGCAGTAATAAAAAGGAACTGACGGGTTAACGTCTCAGCACTGGACGCCTGCGCGCGGCGGAACTTCGTCAGAAATTCTTCACGCGCCTTAGCATCATCACTAATTGCCAGGCTAATTGAACGTTGGTTTTCTACTAAAGCCCGTTTAAGAGAGTCTGCCGTCTCTCCTAAACTTTCGGTGTCTTTTGCCAGCCTTTCCGAAAGCGCAGAAAGAATCTCAGTCATTTCTTTCTGACTTGCGGTGATTTCCTTCGCGTCACCTAAAAACCAATCCATCAGAACTTCAAATTTATCTGGCTGCTTTTCCATTTTATTCTCCCATTAAAGCCGCATATGCTTTATCGAGATTAGCTTTCACCGGAATTGCCTGTTTCATGTAGGTATAACGGCGGGCCAGTTTTTTGCGCTCGTCAGCATCCGTTGTTTGTTTAGCGCGGGATTTAAATTCTTCTGGATCTTCAGCGGTCAATGCTTCGAATGAGATACGGTGATACGCGAGATATTCGAAAACTTCACTGTTATAAATAACAGCTTTCTTGCTGATTTTGCCAACTTTCGTTTCTTTGACAAATTCAAATACCGGCGCCAGTACATCCTCTACTTCACTATCTGGACTAATGCGGTTTGGAACAAAGATGATTTTCTTGCTGCTTACACCTGCCTTACTTAACGTATGTGCAGTTTTCAGACTTTCATCAATGGCCTTATTATCAGGCGTAACCGGGATTACATACTTATCAAATTCATTCGCGCCACTGTCAAAGCGGGACATTGCCATCAGGAACGCTTCTACGTTTGACGCACCAATATCAATAATCCCGGCATCTTCAAAAACAATATCTTCAATCAACCGTGAAAAGTCATCACCTTTAAAACTGGTAACATCCTCAATCCCCAGATCGGAAGCTGACTGGTTGATAGTTTCAACCGCATAGAATTTTGCTCCAGTCAGACGCGGGGCTAACAGGTAGGATGAAATTAAGGTTTTACCAACGCTGCCACTGTAATTAATTACCGCTACTTTCATAAATCACCTCAGAATTTTTTGTTGAACTTCTTAGGGTCGAAATCATCACCGATTTTATTGAAGAACTCTTTATCAATAATGCCGGGACTTTCTACCTTTTCACTTTCATG